>NZ_JAMYWY010000002.1 GCF_024159265.1 Paenibacillus sp. 1781tsa1
GATTTATGAAAAGGATCATGAAAGGGCTAATGCTGGTAAAGAAATAGAGGGCGATATTGTAGCCTGGAATCGTTTTGAAATTCAGTGCCGCCGGGATCGGGCTCAAGCAATGGCTATATATTTGCTTAATAGTGAAGGGGATTACTGCAGAACACTATCTGGAGTGATTCGAAATTATATCAATTTTAGAGTTAAGCAGCCTACAATGCTTAGCAATAAATCGATGTGGCCATTGTGTAAGTGGTGGTCGAAGTATTTAGGAGATGTAGAAAAATTAAAACTAACCATGCAGGCACCGGATCGTACAATTGAGCGGACTAAAGGGTGGTTAGATAAACAGGTTGCTCCTGCCTTGGGAATGATGTTTTATGCATACGGATCCGATATGGATTTGATTGTAGATTTTTTGAATGATGGAATGGATAGAATGACACCAGAACAAATTCGTCTGGCTGATGAATACCGTGAAACGTTGGAACAGATCGCAGCTGACAGAGAATGGGACAAGCTTGCAGAAATGAATGCGTATTTGAATAGAACGGTTCGCGAAGCATCTTTTGAACAAAGAAAAATCGCCTACCCGGATATGGTAGACGACTTTAGCGAAGATAAAAATTGACTAAAGCAATTATATTATAATTGTGAATAAAAATAAATCCGCTGCAAACCGAAAACCATATTTTTCCTAGGACAGGTTGTAACATAGACCTGTCTTTTGTTACGCTCAAAAGAAAAAAAAGGATGAATATGGTACAAAAGAGGGATGTAATGGGTCGCAAGCGATTGCCCGAAGGAACTAGAAAAAAAGATCTAATTAAGACAATAATAGTAAAAGTCCCAATAGAGATATATATGGAAATTGAGAAAAAAGGCTTACCTTCCGACATTTTACGACAAGATGCGCTAAATAAATACAAAATTAGCGATTGCTAGATTTTGATTTTTTTTTTATGCTGTTAACAGAACAAATTTTCTCGCATGAGCGAATTTATGTTCGTATAAAAGGAGGAATAATACATATGTTAAATCCAACTATGGCCAAAGAGTTTTTGTTCAAAGGTTCGAACTCTGGCACATCCAGAAAATCCGGAAAGCCGTACTCCATGATCGAACTTCATGATGTCGCGAGTTTAGAAAACACAAATTTTTTCTTGGAACCTGATCAAGTTGTAAATACGGAAGGGATCAAGTTCAAAGACAAAGTGGAAGCTACGCTTGAAATGACAATTCAGAATGGTCGTCCTGGTTTCAAGCTGATTGCTTTAGCTAAAAAGTAATGGCGATCTATGAGGATACGCCGGAAAATGTACAAGACATGGATACGGCTGCCGACCCATCTGTACAACCTGCGCCAGAAGTTATGGTCACGCCCGATCAAGCAGCTGCGGCGGAAACTGGTACAGACTATCAAGCGTTAATTGTGAAGCTAGACGACCTACAGCAGGTTATGGTGGAAAGTAGTTCAGCAGATCAACAATCAATGTACTTAATAACTGCTGTGCTTTGCCTGGCTGTGGGACTAATGATTGGGTATATCGCGGTGAGGGGGTTTTTTGACAATTGGACTCAGCACAGTTAGTACAAGAAGCGTTTCAATTTGTCGGAATCGGAATCATGTCAGCGGTCACCATATATGCGGTGCCTTACATCATATCGTGGGGTATTACGCGAGTATTCAAAATAGTAAATTAACTGGAGGGAATTACTTTGGGAGCTGTAAAATTTGATGGTGCTGCGGTTGTTACTGCGGTTACAACTGCTGTAACTGACACATTGCAATTGATGATGGATCTCTTGCCACTTGGATTGACTATTTTCGCGGCAGGATGGGGTATCAAAAGAGCAATGAAATTCTTCAAAGGTACAACGAACTAATATCAAACCACAAAGGGCGATCTCTCCGGAGACGCCTTTTTGTTTAGGAGGTTAATCATGATATCTCTATATACCGGATCAGTAGGCAGCGGCAAAAGTTACCATGGTACACAGTTGGGCCTGGAGTGGATCAAGCGGAAGTATGTTATTGCCAATTATCCGATTAAGCCACCGAAGCGCATTTTTCCGTGGCAGCGTGCTAGGGTTGAACGTGAGATGGAACGCTGGATTTTTGAAGAGGAAATCACGCCAGAGTATTTGATTGCGAAGTCCATTGAAATGGGGTTCATGGGCAAAGAGTCATCGTGTCTCGTCCAGATCGATGAGGCAGGGATCATATTCAACGCTCGCGATTGGCAGTCAGCTGCCGCAGTCAGAACCAAGTGGATCAAGTTTTTGAGCCAGTCCCGTAAGTTCGGTTATGACTTTGTCTTCATTGCCCAATCGGATCGGATGATCGATAAGCAGATCCGTGGTCTGGTCGAGTACGATGTAAAACACCTGAAGGCGAATAACAGTATCATGTTCTCGTTTCTCTCACTCTTCAGGATCACCATGTTCATGTACATATACAAATGGTATCACACCAAAGTCAAAGCCAATTTGAGATTTGGACGTTATAGGAAGTCTATTGCAGATCGTTATGACACAATGCGTACCTTTAACCTGGAAGAGCTCACCCTTGAAATTGAAAAGATGTATGACGGTGCAGTTGTTCCCGCGCCTGTAGCTGTCCAAATTGCAATCTGGAAGGACGAAATAGAGAAGAAACGGCAGGAAAAACTAGCAGCACAGGAACAGGAAGAGGAAAGCATTGGGGCTGACGGTGGGGGTCAGGGGGTCCCCACCGGCGGAACCGATGCTCCCGAACATCTGGAGGTGGATGCAAGTTGACATACCGTATCCACTCCTTTTTGTCACCCAGACGTTTAGGCCGTCAGCTGTTGGCATTGGTAATCTGTATTGTGCTAATTTTCGAGTTGGCTGTGCCCAGGGCAAACGCATTTTTCCCAGCTCTTGTCTTGGGAGGTATGGCGCTTGGTGAAGCCATGTATACCTTGGCTGCCATTGGTGTAACTGGGTACGGGATGTATCAAATTGCAGATCATGTATGGGATGATGTCCGGTCGGCTGCTCCTAGGGTTAAGGCGGCATGGAACTCACTCAGTGCCACTGCAAAGGCATCATGGGCAACACTCGAAGAAGCTACGGTCAATGGTACTGCATCTGTGCTCCTTACGGCTCAACAATGGATCGATGCGGCCAAGGCTGGGATATTGTCCATCACAGGTTCAACCACTACCATTCCGGCATTTAACTGGCCGGGGGCAAACTACAAATTTAGGTTGGGTTCATCTGGTGTGCTGGATGCATCTTGGATTGCGTCCTACAGTATTATGACGTTTAGCATCAACGGTAGTACGTTTTACCTTGTCCCATCTGAAATTGATAAGGATGGATATGCTACACAAAATGGAATTTATGCACGTGTAGCCTACGATTGGGTTATGGGCGTAGAGGGCGGAAGCGCTGTTATTAATTACACGATGCCCGGAGGGGCTACAACATTTAACCGTGAGAAGCTTGTTGTTTCTGTTACATCAAGTATTAAGGGCCTTCCTAATACTTACACTGATTACTCCATAGCCAGTGATGGATTTATGTACGATCGTTATAGTAGTATTCCTGCTGGACTGGGATTTGTGTACGGCAACTGGAACGATGTACTTCGTGGCTTCCAGGACTCCGTTTTGGCTTACAAAATGTACATGCAGATGGTGTATGGAGGTACTGCGGTATCGGCTCCGGCTATGCCAGGTATCCCGGCGATCAACAAGGAATGGGATGCAACGAAGCCTGTCGCGATTCCTGTTCCACCTGGTGCGATCACGTACCCACAGACAGGGACTAAGGTCGGTACACTTACGTTGACAGCCGAGCAGATCAAGACCATGACTGCTGAAATGGCTAAGGCTGCTAACCCTTCGCTTCCTGGCGAACCAGGAACCGGCAATCCACCCAAAAACGATTGGGACAAGACACTCGGACAAGTCGTGACAACACGTTTTCCGTTCAGCTTGCCCTGGGACGTGTTCGCTGTACTCTCGATCCTCAACGCGCCGGCAAAGACACCGCATTTCAAGGTTGATGAGAAATACATGGGTATGTCATTTAAGTTTGATTACAAGATGGATTATCTCGATCCGTACATGCCCTGGTTTAGAGGGATCGTCATAGCTGCATTTGCTCTCTGGCTGATCATGTCCACTCGTAACCTCTTAGGTGGTGCGAAATGATCGGCAACATTATAGACAGCATTCTCGACTGGCTGACGACTATGGCAAAGGCTGTGCTCCTGCTTTTACCGGAGTCACCTTTTGCCAGTCTGAAATTGGCAACCATGCCAGGCTTCGCGGATGTTATGGGGTGGATCAACTACTTCGTACCGATCGGGCCGATGCTCACTCTTCTGACTAGCTACCTGGGCTGTGTGGCCATTTGGTACGGCGTACGTTGGGTTCTACGTTTAGCGCAGTATATCGACTAGGAGGGGCGTTTCATGATGGATACAATTTTCTTGTTGGTGCAGGCTGCCACTGTTATATTCTTCACTCTAACCTTTGATCTGTTGTAAGAGAGGCCACAGTAAGCCGTCAAGGGCGCGAAGCGATGAAATGAACCCTTTACGAGCGGATCGACCAGACAACCCTATAAGCCTGTCCTGAACCCTGCGTTCAGGACCCTGCCACCCGGCGAGGGAAAATGGATTCTAAAGGTGATAACCTTTAGCTGCCAGAGGCATATTTTTCCTTTACTAAAGGTAACTTGCGTGCTAGAATAAAGGTAACCTAAAAGAAGGCGAGGTAACTTCTACTATGTCACTTAAAAATCTCCAAGAAGTAGAACGCGATCTTACCAGACAAAAGATTGATTTACTCGAAACCATGAATAATTTTCTTTATGTGCATCGTGATGCCTTTGATGCTCCAGAGTACAAGGAAATGTCTAAAGATTACGGTAGGATATCGAGAGAACTCGATAATGTTCAAATACAAATCAGTAATGTTCAACCGAAAATCGGTCGGCCGCAGATCGGTGTCGGCAAGCCAGTTAAAATAACTTTGCCAGAAGATGACTGGAAGAGGATTGAAGACATAATTAATCACGGTCACGCTTTGTCTTTTGCCGATTATTTCAGGCAGCTGCATCAAAATCAATAAAGGGGCTGACTACAAATGCCATTTAATGAATGGCCGTTATGGCTGATATTGTTTGCTATTTTTCTTCTCCCGGGCTTTCTCTTTAACACGTATACGGCATTTGGTAGGGTGTTCAGTGCAGTGAAAAATTTGTTTCGGAACTAATAAAAATGGGAAAATGAGCAGGTGATTTTATGAGCGATGGAACGAAAGCACCCCCGTCCACTAACAGGGGGGTGCAATCTAAATCCCAAAGTACGCTCCGCGCCTGTGTGGACTGGGTTCAAGTCACTTTTCAAACTGTAACGGACATCCGGAAAATTTGCGACATTTTGGGCTTGGATATCATTCATTTCGGGTTCGAATCATCAGGCAAATTTGGTTATAAATCCCAAAAACTTTTTGGGCATATACATATTATGTATGATCATCGGAATGTTCCAGGCTTTCACGTCATGATGACTGGGCAAGGTTGCCGTGAGTTTGAGACTTTGAGCACGAAGGATTGGAAACAGTTCGTACAGGATGCTTTTGCTGAAGGTGGTAATTTTACACGTTGGGATGCTGCAATCGATGATATAGCTGTAGAGGATGAAAAACCGTATTTTACAGTAGATATGCTTTACCGGAAAGTTAAAGAAGGCGCTGTAACTTCGATGTTTAAAAAGGGGAAGAAAATCGAAGGTTTTGAAATAGAGGACGGATCATCTATTGGTGAGACTCTCTATTTTGGTAGAGAACAATCTGATGTTCAGATAAG